>NZ_BAABMI010000004.1:0-25093 GCF_054785195.1 Secundilactobacillus muriivasis
GTGACCAACCTTACTGCTACCCAACTGGCGAAAAACTGCCAAATGGTCGGCCAGAACTAGTTTGGGTTCATCGTGACTGTCACTGGTTGTGGCAACCCATTAATTTTTCGCAACCCCAAGCCGATTTACAACGCGGGCGTGACTGGTCGTTTTTGAGTAATGGCGACTTATCCATCAACACGCTGGAAAAACGCATTCGAGTTACCCCAGTTTGCCACGGTTTACGGGAATATCTAGCTGGTGAACCCATTACTAGTACTGGTCACGGTTTTGAACAGTATCTAGATGGCACTTGGAAATTTGGTGCGGCCAAAGTCCTGCACATTCGTGGAAAATGGTACCTGCATATTGCCATGACCAAGGACGCTGACGAGCTCCAATCGTCCCAGACCCCAAAAGTCGTTGGCATTGACCGTGGCTTACGTTTTCTAGTCACGACCTATGATCATCAACAACAAACGACCTTCGTTTCCGGTAAAACTGTTCAGCGCAAGCGAGCGAAATTTAAGAAAACTCGTGAAGCACTCCAACGCAAAGGAACCAAGTCGGCCCGACGTCGCTTAAAGAAAATCGGAAATCGAGAGAACCGCTGGATGACAGATGTGAATCATTGTCTATCTAAGACACTCGTTACGACGTATGGTGCGGATACCTTATTTGTGTTGGAAGACTTAACCGGCGTTAGCTTTAATCGCGACGACTTACCTAAGACACTACGAGACGATAATAGTTCGTGGGCCTTCTACCAGCTTGAAATGATGTTGACCTATAAAGCGCATCGTCAAGGGAGTCTCGTCTTAAAAGTACCCGCTAACTTTACGAGCCAACGCTGTCCTAAATGCGAAGTGATCAATAAAGAAAATCGAGATCACCAGTACCATCAGTATCAATGTGCCGACTGTGGCTATCGCTCTAATGATGACCGAGTTGGGGCGATGAATATCCAGACATTGGGGCATCAATACATTGCTGGTAATGCCAAACCAAGGTTTAAAAAGCCAAAATCAACCAAAACAACAGTTGCTTAGCAGGGCTTCGCAACTAAACGGGCGCTGTCAACCGTCCGATATGATGTAGCCACTTTGGGAAGGGAGTATCAGTTAACTGATATGTTTGACCACCGCGGGAAGTTACCGCGTGAGCTACAAGCCCCTTATTTTAATAAGGGGTGTGTTGACCTATATGCAATTAATTTTTCGTTCTTCTACCCAATCACCCGCGAAAACTTCTCAAACCCAAACAACTCATCAATCTGCTTAAAGTAACTCTCCGGAATCACCAAATCCAACGCCTTCAAGTTATTCTTCAATTGAGCCGGTTTGCTGGCACCGGTAATCAAACTGGTGATTTGCGGTTTCCGCAACGTCCAAGCTAACGCGAAGGTTGCTAAATCGGTATCTAATCGGTCAGCCATCTTGATCAGCGCTTCAACCTTGTCCAAATTCTCATCCGTCAACAGGGCTTGAATCTGATCTTGATAAGTTGCCCGTGAACCGGCAGGAATTGGCTGACCCTTGCGGTATTTACCAGTCAACAAACCTTGCGATAGTGGTGAGAATGGTACGATGCCGAGTCCTAACTTATCACAAACATCAATCAGCTCATGCTCAATATACCGGTCAAACATGTTGTATTGGGGTTGAACCACTGACATTGGGTGCAAGCCTAACTTCTGAATGACCAACTGCGCTTCCAGAATCTGAACTGGTCGCCATTCGCTGACGCCGTAGTACAGAATCTTCCCCTGGTCGATCAAGTCACTCATGGCCTGTAACGTTTCCTCTAATGGTGTTTCAGGGTCAAAACGGTGGGCAAAATACAGATCCAAATAATCCGTCCGTAAATTTTTCAACGACTGATCCACTGACTCAAAGATGTGCTTCCGGGACAGCCCACGGTCGTTAATGCCATCGCCAGTTGGAAAGTAGACCTTACTGGAAATAATCAGTTCTTTGCGGTCATACTGCTTCAACGCCTTACCTAAGAAACGTTCAGCCGCACCACCACTGTACGCATCCGCACAGTCGAAGAAGTTGACGCCATTCTCGTATGCTAACTTAATACTTTGAGCGGCTAAGTCCTGAGCTTTAGTATCGCTAACGTCGGTCATCCAACTGCCTAATGCGATTTCGCTGACTTGTAAGCCTTGTTTACCTAAATGTCGGTATTTCATAATTTAAGTCGCTCCTTTTTTAGAATCCGTTTCCAAAATCATAGCACTTAAAGTATGCTTGAAGTAAAGGCTAATTTGAAAGAAGTTGACATTGATGCAGACCTATTCAATTCATGAAGTTGCAACTAAGTTTGATTTACCACTCTCCACCCTACGTTATTACGAAACGGCAGGCTTAATTCCAGGTGTTGAACGCAACGGTAAAAACCGGGTGTACACGGCCGATAACGTCGAGCGCATTCGGGCGTTACTTTGCTTTAAAAACACTGGCATGTCGATTGCCGAACTACGGACCGTTTTTCACTATGAGGATGACGAACCAGACTTGGATAAATTGATTGACTTATTGGACACCCATTGTGAGCAGGTTGAAGATCAACTGAACTTGCTTGAACAGAATTACCATCATATTCAGAGTAAGGTGAATTACTATAAGGCGATTCGACAGGCGAAACAGAATGGTAGTGCGATGCCGGTGTGGGATGATTTTTTATAAAACAAAATAAACAGGCCGGTTAACAATCTACTTATGAGCAGATCATTAACCGACCTATTTAATTTTCATGGTTTGGCCAAACCATACCATTTTTTATCCTTTTAAAACCTACCGACTATTTTCTCGCCCCTGTTTTCGAAATTGACTCGGTGAAATATCAGTCCAGCGTTTAAATTGGCGACTAAAATTGGCCAAATTCCGATAACCTAATGCACTTCCAATATCATTGATTGAGTACTGCGGCTTTCCTAACAGCTTTTTAGCCTCGTTAATTTTCAACTTTGACAAGTAATCTCGTGGTGAGATACCATACGTTTCCTTAAAAATTCGAAAGCCATATCCGTTACTAAAACCGATTTTAGCAATTGCTGAAGAAACTTCCACCATACGATCATCCGGAATATAACCATTTTTCACGTAGTTAAGAACCTGATTCGTTAACTGTTCCTTGAGGTAATCTGCCATTAATCGGGCATACTCAGTACTGGTCGTGGCATTGCTATGCTGGCTACGCTTTGTTGCCTGAAAAAAGATTCGAAGAATTTTTGATAACTCAATTTGAATCACCATCTTTGTGTCAAAATCAAACGACTCATCAGCCACCAATGAATCCAGCTTATCAAAGTGTGGCTTGAGTTGTTTTGATAAGTCACTGTCTTTCTCATAGTCATAATTGAGTCCTTTAATCAACTGAACCTTCAGTGCTGGATCATCAATATCAAAGTGAAAACAAAAGTATTTAAGCCTCTCTCCCGCCCAAACCTGATGTAAAAATTCTGGTGGCACGAGGAAAAAATCCCCAGCCTTCAACGTATAAACGTTACCGTAAATTTTAATAAACTCTTGGCCAGCCAATACGTAGATACATTCAAATGCATAGTGTTTCTCCATTGGCACAATCCAATCCGATCCAACTTGCTGTTCATGTGCACCAAAGAAAGTTAGATTCCAATCAAGCACTGGTAACCGCTTGGCATCCTTCATAAAATCCATCGATATTTCGCCTCCCCCAACTGACGTGACTTTGTTAAGCTCTATACTAAAGTCATATTTGGATAAATTCAAGCTTAGTTTTCACATATACAATTTCTAGTTAACCTGACATACTGAATACAGATAAAGAAAGCGCTTTCTGAATCAAATAACTTGTACCCACGAAAGGAGATCTTTAATTCATGAAATTTAATCAGTTCCTTTACGGTGCCGCTTACTATTACGAGTACTTGCCATACGACCGCCTAGATAAAGATATTGAAATGATGCAGGCAGCTAATATTAACGTTGTTCGAATTGGGGAAAGTACATGGAGTACGTACGAACCCCAAGAAGGTACCTTTGACTTCAGCAAACTTGATAAAGTTGTTAACGCCATGGAAAAGGCTGGGATCAAAGTTATTATCGGTACCCCAACATATGCCATTCCAACTTGGATGGCCAAAAAATATCCTGACGTAATGCTGACTGATAAATCCGGTAAACGAGAATATGGCTCTCGACAAATCATCGACATTACCAATCCAGTTTTCCGACACCTCTCAGAACGAATCATCCGCAAAATGGTTACTCGAACTGTCAACCATCCAAACGTTATCGGCTTCCAAGTCGACAACGAAACAAAACATTTTAACACCAGTAGCCAAAACGTCTACATTGGGTTTCAAAAATGGTTGAAACAAAAATTCAACGGTGATTTAGATGCGCTTAATGCGGCTTACGGTCTCGATTATTGGAGCAACCGAATCAATGCTTGGGAAGATTTTCCACCAATAAATTCAACGATTAACGGTAGCCTTGGAACTGCATTTGAAGAATATAAACGAACCTTAGTCGTTGATTTCTTAAGTTGGCAAGTTAATATCGTCAACGAATATAAACGAAACGATCAATTTGTAACTAACAACTTTGATATGGAATGGCGAAAGTTATCGTTCGGTCTCAATCCCGATGCTAATCATTTCGAGATTTCCAAAGCCTTTGACGTCACCGCAGTCGATGTTTACCATCCATCTCAAGACAACCTAACTGGTACCGAAATTGCGTTTTGTGGTGATATGGCTCGATCAACTAAGGATGCCAACTATATCGTCATGGAAACTGAAGCTCAAGCCTTTCGTCATTGGGTGCCATATCCTGGTCAACTTAAGTTACAGGCCTATTCACACATTGCTTCTGGTGCCAACATGATTAGTTACTGGCACTGGAGTTCCCTTCATAACAGCTACGAAACGTATTGGAAGGGCCTTTTAGGGCATGATTTCAAGCCAAATCCAGTTTACAACGAAGCTAAAACAATTGGCGCCGATCTCAATGCATTAAGTGACACCTTCACTAACACAAAGAAGCAAAATCGAGTTGCATTTGTCGTTAGCAACCAAGCTATGAGTGCCGTTGACTGGTTCCCATACAAAAACACCATTTTTGACAAAACCGATGAACACCAGTACAACGATGTGTTGCGGAGTTACTACGATCCGTTATACCGGCTTAATGTAGAAGTCGATATTCGCCAAATTGGTGACGAACGCATCAACAACGACAACTACGACTTTTTAATCGTCCCAATGCTCTATTCCGCAACTGACGACCAACTCAAACAACTCAATGATTTTGTTGAGCAAGGTGGGACAATTCTTTATTCATTCCGTTCCGGATTCACTGATCAAAACGTCAAAGTACGGACTGAAACTCAGCCTGCTATTATTTCCAAAGCCGTTGGTGCTGAATATGAACTCTTTGTAGAACCTGATAAGCACTACGGTATCGATCAACCAAGCGACAACATGACCATTACTGGAACGGACGATCTGCCAACCGTTCAAGCACAACCTGTGCGTTACTGGGCCGAATTGCTAACGCCAACAACTGGTAATGTTCTAGCCACTTACGACCATCCTTATTGGGGTAAATACGCCGCCATTACTGAAAATACTTTTGGTAAAGGTCACGTTTACTACGCAGGATCTTATCTCAACGCCACAACAATTTCAGCCCTTTACGAACGTATTTTAAAAACCATCGGTCTGTGGTCAGATCGTCAATCACAAATATTCCCGATTATTAATAAGCAATTAATTACCGCTTCCGGCGATAAGCTCGACTTTTACTTTAATTATTCTAACGATGCCCACAAAGTTACTTTTGAGTCTAACTCAGGCACCGAATTGCACGAACATAGCAACCTTACGAAGGGTCAAACCTTCACCCTTGAGCCATGGACGGTCAGGGTCTTTATGGTTGCCCAATAACGAAAAGAGGAACTTACATTGGATGCAAATCATTCAGAAACACCGCAGTCAAACTGGCACGCAACTGTTACTGACGAACAGCAACCCAAGACACCAATCCTAGTCGGGATTGCCGTTGCACTGGGCGCCCTA
Source organism: Secundilactobacillus muriivasis (assembly GCF_054785195.1). Lineage (NCBI taxonomy): Bacteria > Bacillati > Bacillota > Bacilli > Lactobacillales > Lactobacillaceae > Secundilactobacillus > Secundilactobacillus muriivasis. The sequence goes on from NZ_BAABMI010000004.1 coordinate 6,047, forward strand.
CTTTGGCTAGCACCATTTATGGGTTTGAATTCCATTTTAAATCCAGCCAAACTTGCCAATATTTTTGGTGGACCTGGCGCAAAGGTTAATAACTTCTTAGCCTTACTAGGAACGTTAGGTGCCGTTACCTCAACAATTACCACGATTATCATTGGTGCCCTTTCTGACCGAACCCGTTCACGCTTTGGCCGCCGGACACCTTGGATTCTCTGGGGCTCCATTCTTACTGCAGCTGTCATGGTTGGTTTAGGACTTATTAAAGATCAAAGTCAACTTCCTCTATTTATCATTCTGTGGTGTGGGATTCAAACCTTCATCAACATGATTGTCGCCCCACTAATTGCCGTTATCGCTGATCAAGTAGCCCCACAACATCGTGGGACTATTTCATCCATCTACGCCATTGGTTACGTTATTGGCCAGTATGGTGGTCCAGTTATTGGTGGTCGTTTTCTCAGTACTAGCAACCCTGGATTAGTTAACACCGGTTATTTTATCTTAGCCATTATGATGCTTCTCTCAGGCCCGGTTGCCGCAATTTTAATGCGTGAAAAATCCAGTTTAGATATGCCAAAGGAAAAATTGGATATGAGTGGTTTCGTAAAGGCCTTCATCTTCCCAATTCATAAAGTTCGTAACTTCTACCTTGCGTTATTTGGTAAAATGATGATCAACATTGCCGTAACCGCCTTTGGAACCTATCAAATCTTCTTCCTGACAACTGGAATGGGCTTAGGAAGTACGGCCGCTGGTAAATACGTTTCACTCATGGGTACCGCTACGATGGTTACCGCCATCATCTTCTCGTCAACTTCCGGGATGATTTCAGATAAGCTGCATACTCGGAAATGGCCGGTTGCCTTCGCTGCGCTACTAACCGCTATTGGAACGATGTTGCCATTTATCTTACGGACGCCATCCGCTATGATTTGGTATGGTATTATCGCTGGTACTGGTTCTGGGATTTTCTTCGCCGTGGATCAAGCTTTGAACCTAGAAGTCTTACCCGATCCAGAAACCGCTGCTAAAGACTTAGGTATCCTCAACTTTGCGAACACCGGCGCTCAAATTTTAGCACCCGTTCTTGGTGCCGTGTTGTTCAGCATGGTTGGTAAGCAATATATGCCAATTTTGCCATTCTTGGCTATCATCGCATTAGTCGGAGCCGTCTTAGTTCTGATGATCAACGAACATAAAACAGTTTAATGCTCAATCAAAAAGCGTAGTGTCGATTATGGCACTACGCTTTTTGATTGAAACTTCACCAGTCGTTGCCCATTACTGGGCACTCTCGGCGATGCGCTCTCCTACTACCTAGGTTTCGGCGCCACTTGAACTGTAACGTTCCGCTTTATGACAACATCCCAAACTCGACTACAAAACCACTTTCCGGCCACCGCGCCAAAACGCGTTCGGAGAAGCAAAGAGCTATGTATAAGGGCGTCATCCCTAAAGCTACCAAAACCCGGTAGCTTGGTTGTTACCCATTACTGAGTGCTGTTGGCGACGCGCATTCCTATTACATAGGTTTCGGCGCCACTTGAACTATGATGTCCCGCTACCTAGTAGCATCCCAAGTTTGCCTACAAAACCACTTTCCGGCCACCGCGCCGAAACGCGCTCGGCAAGGCAGAGAGCTGCATGTAAGTCAAAAACGGCAAGTAGCCCCAAAAACCAGGAATTTGTCGTTGCACATTACCAAGTGTTTCTGGCGACGCGCGTTCCTACTACCTAGGTTTCGGCGCCACTTGAACTGTAACGTTCCGCTTTATGACAACATCCCAAACTCGCCTACAAAACCACTTTCTGCCACCACGCCGAAACGCGTTCGGAGAAGCAAAGAGCTATGTATAAGGGCGTCATCCCTAAAGCTACCAAAACCCGGTAGCTTTAGGGATGACGCCCTTATACGCCGCTCTTTAACCGCTTCTCCTCACGCTCTATTCCTGCGCCCGATACCGACTCGGCGACAATCCGGTATACTTCTTAAACGAAGTCGAAAAGTAGTAAATATTCTGAAACCCAACCTCAACCGCAACGTCTGCGATCGATGCCGAGGTATTTAATAACATCCGGGCTGCTTCTTCCATTCGATACTGCATCAAGAACTCCGCTGGCGATAAGCCGATGGTTTGACGGAGCACTCTTACTAGGTAGTTGGCCCGTTGGTCGAAGTGGTTGCTTAACGTTGTTGCGGTAATTTTGTCGCGGAAATGCTTCTTTAAGTACTGTTGGATCGACAGCGACAACTGCGTTAACTCGTTTTGCGCATTATCCTGTGCCTGCAACTTCGCCAACAGTTGAATGAACAGTTGCTGCGATTCAAAAAACTGCTTTGATTGGCAGTTGTATTCTTTAGAAACCAGCTGATCGACCAGTTTGTAAATCGCGTCTGGTTCCTTCAGTGCTCGCCGCTGCATTAAAAACAGCGTCTGAACGGGTACTGGCGGATGGAGTATCAGTGACTTCATTGAGTTTTTAGCCGGCGTTAACCCGGCCTGCACATGCCAATCACCGGCAACATAGCCGTAGATCCAGTCCAGCGCTACCTTTCCCGATTTGGCCCACCACACGTACTTGTGATGACCCGGCATCATAATGAAGACTTCTCCAGCATTGACCTGTTGTTCCCCCCCGTCTTGGACCATCATGAGCTGTCCCTGGCGCACAAAGGCAAACACAAAGTATTCCAAATGCACCTGATTCTGCTTGCCAGCATCCGCAGTTAAGTCAATGTGCCGCCCCTCAATGAAGGTCGGCAACGGTAAGCAAGACAGTGACAGATATGCGGTCTGTGTCATACGGTATTCCTCCTCGTCAACGCCACTTTTTCGTTAGAAACCTAACGTTCGGTTGTTGAATTACCTTTATGATAACATGATTTCGTCAAGAGTCACACTGTTTGACCTTCAAATTTTTCACAAAATTTACTGATATTAAAAAAGCTATAAATCCATTAACCATAGGACTTATAGCTTTTTAATATTTTTATTTTTGCAAAAATTCACTAACTATTTGCTGTACCGCTTGGTTGTCTTCAGGTTTTCCAATCGAGATTCGGAGCCACTCATCACCTAGACCAGTTCGGACTAAGTAACCGTTTTGGAGCAACTTTTCAGCTAGGTCAGCAGCGCCCTCGATTCGCATAAAGATAAAGTTAGCCTGCGGTTCGTAGAAGGTAACACCCTGTTCAGTCAAGAACGCCGTCCACTTCTCCCGTTCAGCCGCAATCGTCTGTACAACTTGATCCACAAAGGCTTGATCCTTGTAAGCCGCTTCGGCCGCAATTTCCGCAAAACTACTCAAGTTATACGGCAACCGAACCGTCTGTAACGTGCTAGCCAACGCCGGCGCAACCACTGCGTAACCCACGCGGAAGTTCGCTAATCCGTAGGCTTTAGAAAACGTTCGCAACACGACCAAGTTACTGAATTTAGACATCAACGCTAACGCCGATGGGTTGGCCTCGGCCGTCACAAAATCAATGTAGGCTTCATCAACCACCACCGTTACCCGTTCTGGCACCTTTGCCATAAAGGCTTCGATGGCATCGCGCATCACGTAGGTCGAGGTTGGGTTGTTAGGGTTGCAGAGCCAGATCATCTGGGTCTTATCCGTCACCGCAGCGGCTAGCGCATCCAAATCAGTTTCACCAGCTTCGGTTGCGGGCACGTCCACCAACTTAGCGCCTTCAATGGCAGCGTGCAACGCGTACTCCGAGAAAGTTGGCTGGGTCAACACCACTTCATCATCCGGCGCCAACAACGTCCGGGAAAGCAGTTGGATGATTTCATCCAGTCCATCGCCAAACACCAGCGTTGCTGGATCAATGTTCAACCGCGTCGCAATCAGCTGCCGCAACCCATTCACGTTGCTATCCGGATAGCGGTTGGCATCCGTAAAGTTCCAGGCCCGGAGTGCTTCACCCACCTTAGGCGAGGTCCCAAAGGCATTTTCATTCGCCGACAACCGGACCAACTTATCGAGGCCACGTTGTTGTTTTAGTTCAGCCAGCGTTAATTCTGGCGTGTACGCCGTTAACTTTGAAATGGCTTGTTTGACCATGTCGACCCCTCCTTATAACTCTTGAATGTCGCGTCGTTCCTTGGTTTTGCTCATGAGGCCTTCACGTTCAGCCAATTCACGTTTGATTTGGTCAACGCTGATGCCACGATCGACCATCAACACGAGAATGTGGTAGGCCAAATCGGATACTTCGTAGATGAACTCGTCGTCACTGTCGTTCTTGGCAGCCACGATAACTTCAGTAGACTCTTCGCCGACCTTCTTCAAGATCTTATCTAAGCCCTTTGTAAACAAGTAATCCGTGTACGACCCTTCTTTAGGGTTCGCCTTCCGGTCTAAAATTAATTGGTACAGTTCGTCTAAATCCTGCATAGTATCCCTCTTTCGTTAGTCCAGTTCAATATCGCGGTAAAAGCAGCTGGTGTGCCCGGTGTGGCACGCTGGGCCTTCGGGGATCACCCGCACCAGTAACGTATCTTCGTCACAGTCGATCTGCATCGCCACAATTGCCTGCGTGTTACCACTCGTTTCGCCCTTGTGCCAGTATTCTTGCCGGCTACGAGACCAAAACCAGGTCTGCTTGGTTTCAAGGCTTCGTCGGTAACTTTCAGCGTTCATGTACGCCATCATCAGCACCCGGTCGGTATTATCATCCACCACAATGGTGGGAATCAACCCATCCGCGGCAGCTTCAAAATTCGGTTTTAACGTACGATCACTCCGTCCTCTCTAAGCGTCTGTTTCACATCACTAATCGTCAGTTCGCCAAAGTGAAACACGGAAGCGGCCAAAGCAGCGTCAACGTTGGTTTCGTCAAATACTTCAGTAAAGTGTTCTAACTTGCCGCAGCCACCCGACGCAATGATCGGCACGTTAACAGCGGCAGTTAAGGCCTGGTACAGTTTCAGGTCAAACCCTGATTTAGTGCCATCCTTATCCATGCTGGTCACCAACAATTCACCGGCACCAGCGGCCACGCCCTGTTTCGCCCAATCAATGACGTCTAGGTCGGTTGCTTTGCGGCCACCGTTCACGTAAACCACGTAACGACCGGCCTCGGCATCCCACTTACTATCGATGGCAAGCACGATACACTGACTACCAAATTTTTCGGCGCCTTCAGTGATCAACTCAGGATTGGTCACGGCAGCGGAGTTCACCGCCACCTTATCCGCACCAGCCTTCAACAGCCGTTGCATATCATCAACGCTGTGAATCCCACCACCAACGGTCAGTGGCATAAACACCTGACTGGCCACTTTTTCGATGGTATCAACAATGGCCTTGCGTTTTTCATTGGTTGCGGTGATGTCCAAAAAGACTAGCTCATCCGCGCCCTGTTCCTCGTAAGCCGCCGCAATTTCAGTCGGATCGCCCACATCCGTCAAATTGACGAAGTTAACGCCCTTCTTCACCCGGCCGTGATCCACGTCCAGACAGGGAATGATTCGTTTAGCTAACATCGGCGGCCACCTCCGCTAAGGTTGCGAGCGGTAAGTCACCCGTGGCCATTGCCCGGCCGACGATGGCGGCTTTGATGCCGGATTGTGCCAGCGTCTTTAAGTCATCCGCCGTGGTCACACCACCCGAAGCAATGACTTCAGTGGTTGGAAAGGCCGTTTGAAGTTCGGTCAACAACGCGGTATTGGGTCCGCTTAACGTCCCGTCCTTTTCGATGTCGGTGACGACGAAGTTCACAACGCCGAAGGCCACCATTGACGACATCAAGGTTGCCATGGTGACGTCACTTTCTTCCAACCAACCGGAAATGGCGACCCGGCCGTCCTTACCATCGATGCCGACAACGATTTGATCGTTACCAAATTGATCGATGGCTTGTTGCACCAACTCGGGGTTGGTCAACGCAGCGGAACCTAGAATCACTCGGTTAACCCCGCTTGTGAGATAGCCGTTGATTTGAGCGAGGGTGCGGATACCGCCCCCCACTTCCACTTTGAGGCTGGTTTCGGTACAAATCTGTTCGATCAGGTTGCGATTGACCGGCCGACCAGTCTTGGCACCGTCCAGATCAACGAGGTGCAACCGGGTCAAACCGGCTGCTTCAATTTGTTTAGCTTGTTCAATTGGATCGTTAGCGATCAGGGTTGTTTGGTCAAAGTCTCCTTGGTACAAGCGGACACTCTGTTGGTTTTTTAAATCAATTGCGGGAATAATCTGCATGTGCTACCACTTCCTTAAATGCGTTAAGTCCGTTCAGGCCAACTTTGGCACTCTTTTCGGGGTGAAATTGCATCCCGATGACGTTGCCGCGACGCACGATGCTGGGCACCGTCACGCCGTAATCTGCGGTTGCCAGAATGTTTTCCGGTGCCGTCTTTGCGTAATACGAGTGAACGAAGTAAGTCGATTGTTGGTCAAAGCCATCAGCAACCGGATCCGCCTGCGTGACCTGATTTTGGTTCCAGCCCATGTGGGGCACCTTAATGCCCAAATCAGTTGGAAATGGCACCACATCGCCAGGAATCAAACCCAACCCAGCGGTTTCGCCAAATTCAAAGCTGCGGTCAAACAACAGCTGCATGCCTAAGCAGATGCCCAACATGGGCATACCCTTACCAGCGACTCGTTTGATGACATCGATCAGGTTGCGTTCGTTTAACGCGTCAACCGCCTTCTTAAAGGCGCCAACTCCGGGAAGAATCAGGCCATCCGCCGCTTCGATCACTGCGGGGTCGGCGGAGAGCACGTTATCGATGCCCAGATAATCCAAGGCATTTTTCACGTTACGGGTGTTCCCCGTGTCATAGTCAATGATGACGATCATCTAGATCACTCCCTTGGTCGATGGCACCCCTTTGATCTCCGGGTTCAGCGTGACGGCTGCGCGAGTTGCGCGTCCCAGTGCTTTAAACAGTGTTTCGATTTTGTGGTGGGTGTTCCGGCCGTACAGCACTTCCGCGTGGAGGTTCAGTTCGGCGTTGAAGGCGAAGGCTTGGAAGAAGTCCTCGGTCACTTCAGTATCGTAACCACCCAGTTTAGGATTGGTAAATTCAGCGTTGAAGACCAAGTAGGCCCGGCCGGATAAATCAACGATCACCCGACTCAGCGTTTCGTCCAGTGGAATCGTGGCTTCACCAAAGCGTTCGATGCCTGCTTTGTCGCCAAGGGCTTCCTTTAACGCCATCCCAAGGGCGATGCCAACATCCTCTGTGGTATGGTGCGGATCCACATCCAGGTCACCGTTGGCTTTGACCACCAGACCAAAGCGGCCGTGGCGGGCAAAGGCGTCCAACATGTGGTCGAAGAAACCGATCCCGGTATCAATATCAATCGTGTCATAGTTATCTAGGTTTAAACTCAGTTCGATCTGGGTTTCTTTGGTATCACGTTTAATCGTTGCTTGTCTCATCTAATCGCTCCTTAGTCCTTGAACCGAGCTTCAACGGCGCGGGCGTGACCTTCAAGGCCTTCGACCCGGGCCAACTTAGTGATGGCCTTTTCTTCACGCTTCAAAGCGGCCTTGCTGTAGGTCACGAATTGAATCCGTTTAACGAAGTCCGATACCCCAAGTGGTGAGAAGAACCGGGCAGTCCCGCCAGTAGGCAAGATGTGGTTAGGACCGGCAACGTAATCCCCAACGGGTTCAGAAGCGTTGAAACCTAGGAACACAGACCCAGCGTTCTTAATTTGGTTCAAATACTGCATGGCGTCTTCCAATTCAATTTCCAAGTGTTCTGGTGAAATGGCGTTCATGACGGTGAAGGCTTCGTCTAAGTCTTTAACCACGGCGATGAAGCCCTTGTTAGCAACTGAGGCACTGGCAATTTCTTGTCGTGGCAACGTCTTCAACTGTTCATCGATTTCAGCGCTAACGGCTTCCGCAAACTTGAGGCTTGGAGTGACCAACATTGGCCGGGCGAGCTTGTCGTGTTCAGCTTGTGACAACAGGTCAGCGGCAACGTTGCTTGCGTCAGCACTGTCATCCGCAATCACACCGATTTCAGATGGACCGGCGATCATATCAATATCAACTTGGCCAAAGACCTGCTTCTTAGCAACGGCTACGAAGATGTTACCGGGGCCAGTGATCTTGTCCACACGTGGGATACTTTCAGTCCCGTATGCTAAAGCAGCGATGGCTTGCGCACCACCCACTTGGTAAACTTCGTCAATGCCAGCAACCTTAGCGGCGGCTAACACGGCTTGGCCGATACCATCCTTTTGTGGTGGGGTGACCATGACGATTTTTTCAACACCGGCTAACTTAGCGGGAATTACGTTCATCAAAATTGATGATGGGTAAGCAGCTGTCCCACCTGGCACGTACAAGCCAACGGCAGCTAATGGCGTGATCTTTTCACCACGGACAACGCCGGGTTGTTCAGCGTCCACGAAGCCGTTTTGAATTTCCTTTTCGTGGTAGCTGACCACGTTGCGCTTCGCCAAGTTTAAGGCGTCGATCAGTTCTTGATCCGCGTTTTCGTATGCGGCATCGATGTCAGCTTGTGGCACCCGTAAGCTGTCGAGTTCAACCTTGTCGAACTTTTGGCTGTATTCTTTGAGGGCGGCGTCACCATTTTTGATCACGTTTGCGATGATCCCAGCAACGGTAGCTTCAACTTCGGGTTGGTTAGCTTGTTGGTCAGTTTGACGGTCAACTTGTTCAAGCAATTGGTCTAAGGTTTGGTCTTTTAAAATTTTCATTATGCGTTCACTCCTAAGGTTTGTAGTTTATCAATAAAGTTGCGGATCTCGGTGCGATACTGCTTAACGGCTAAGCGGTTCACCACCAGCTTGGTGCTGACCGGCTGCAATTCCGCGTAGACGTGCAGGTCGTTTTCCTTCAACGTCGTCCCGGTTTCGGTGATGTCAACGATAGCATCCGCCAAGCCAATCAGCGGCGCCAGTTCCACGGAACCTTCAATCTTAATGATTTCAACGTCTTCGCCGATGCTTTGGAAATACCGCTTGGTGATGTTCGGGTACTTCGTGGCAATGATCTTCCGGCGCACCTGTTGCGGATTGAAGTCTCGGGTGGAGGCGAGCACGAAGCGGCATTTGCCAACCCCTAAGTCCAACATGGCATATTGGGGATTGTTTTGCTCAGCTAGGATGTCGCTGCCAACGATACCGATTTGTACCGATCCGTTGTTGAGGTAGGTCAGCACGTCCGGCCCCTTGACTAAGATGGTTTCAAATACCGGATCTTCGTCGAAAATCAAGCGCCGACCCTTGTTACGGATCCCGCTACAATCAATGCCACCGGCTTCAAGCAGTGGCACGACTTGTTGTTCTACCCGGCCCTTCGTTAGGGCAATTTTGATTGGCATAACCTCACCTACTTTCCGTTAAGTCTAAGAGTTGTTTGTTGGTGCTGACGGCGATGCGAGTGGCTTCTTCGCGGCTATCTGCCAAACATAGTGAACTGTTCGGCGTTGTTTGAAGCGTTTGTTCTGCCAGTTGCCACTGCGATTCCTCGAAGTAGATCAAGGTTTGCTGTGGCGTTTCGGGCTCCGGCATCCGGTCGGCTAAAGCATCGACATCGAAGGCGAGACCAACGGCTGGTTCCTTCACCTGCTGGAAGCTTGTCAGCAAGTCGTCATAACGCCCACCACTGAACAGGTAATCCGCGGCATTTTGCGTGTACCCCCGGAAAGCCATTCCCGTGTAGTAGCTTTGCGGCGACGGGATACTCAAGTCGAGTACCACTTGTTGGTCAGGTGATTGGGTGCGAATGAAGCCCGCGGTGGCCTTTAAATCATCGATCACCGGTTTCAAGGTGGCAATCTCTGGTAAGGTCCCAACGACCTGCATCACGCTGTCAAAGTCGCCAAACAACCAAGGCCACTCAGCTAAAAATGCTTCAAACGCGGTATCCGTAAGCGGCGTGATCAACTGATTGTAGCGGGTCAGGTCTTTGTCAAACAACGCCTTCTTCAACGCTTGTTTGGTTGGCAGCGGAATCGGCAAGGCTTGCAGCACCCCTTCGATGAACCGCGCATCGCTCAGTTCCAAGGTCATGTCGGTGATACCGGTTTGTTGGCATCCAGCTAAGGCAATTTTGAGGCATTCCCATTCACCTTTGAGGCTGGCGTAGCCGACAAGTTCGATGCCGGCTTGCGTCAGTTGGTTATAGCTCCCGGAAAGTTGCTTCTTCACCCGGAACACATCGCCGCTGTAGTACCACTTCGCCGGTAACTCGATCCCGGTCGTACTCATCATCCGAGCAACCGGTAACGTCAGGTCTGGCCGAAGCACCAACGCTTCACCCTGTTCATCCAATAATTGATAGGGCCGGTAATTCGCTAGGTTCAATGGTTTGAACACATCGGCATATTCAAGAATCGGCGTGGTTAATTTAGCAAAGCCGCGTTGTTTAAATAACGTAAACAACTGGGACGCAATGGTTTCCTTGATAGCCGCTCTGACGCCGAACTCATCTCTGGTCCCATTTGGTAAATTTCGATTTTTCATGTCCGCTCACTCCCATTTCGATAACTGTGACAAAATCAGGTTCGCAGCGCACCGCTGAAAAACAAAAATCCTCGCAACTAAGCATTCACTTAGTTACGAGGACGATTTAATCGCGGTTCCACCTCAATTTGCCGCCACCTCACAGTGACGACCTTACGTTGCCAATAACTAGTCGTCGGTCTAATCCCACCGAGAACAGTTACGGTAACCCTGATAACGCTAAACATGCGGAGCAGCCTACTTGATTCAGCTGTCAGTTCATAGACGTGTGTTCGTAATCCCCACCGATCCGGTTCCCATCATCCCAGACTCGCTTCGCGTTGGCTAATTACTACTTTTTCTAATCACAACTTTATTTTGTCATTTAGTTTTAATGTATGGGTACAGTTTACAAAGCGAATTCTCATTTGTCAACAGATTTACTTAAATATTTTTAATTTAACTGTTGTTTGGGTCCCGTGTAAGGGTTGAGTTCGATTTGGGTGAAGGCTGTTTGTCGTCGCTTCGCTCGCCAAAGCCGCATGAAAACCGGCGCTCTCAGGCTACAAAATTCGGCGCCACTTAAACTGTCATTTCCAGGGTTCCTGAAGTTACAGGAACTTGTTAACCACGCGCTTTCTGTCCGCCACGCCGAATGGCCAGATAGGCTTCCAGACTTCGTCGGGTCGTGCTGCGCGAGGCAAAAGGCTATGTGTAACGGGCTCTAAGCCAAACTACCAAAACCCGGTAGTTTACCTTAGAGCCCGTTACGCGCCGCCTTCTGACCGCCTCGCTCCGCACACTGCTACAGTTGATCCATCACCATATGATACCCATGGCCAATCTCAGCAATACTATGCGCATCACTCCCATAAACCAGCGGAATGCCAAGGGCCTGTGCTTGGCGAACAATGCCCAAATTAGGATAGGTTTCATTACAGAATTCTTTGTAAAGGCCCGCCGCGTTGTAGTCGAGTTCACGTCCCTGATCATGAATTAGGTTCAGTAACCGGTCAATTTCAGCTTGCGTTGCGTCATCATAAGTTCGTGGTAACTGGAAGTAATCCTGAAACTTGCGAATCAGCGTGATATGGCCGATACGTTTTGGCGCGTACTTGCCTAAATCAGCCAACACGGCCGTTTGAAGGGCTTTGAAATACTGTTGGTACAACGCTTGGCCATCCGCTGCGTTCGCCAGCAGTCCCTTATCAAAGTCACCAGTCGTATCGTCCACGCACCAGAACTTGTCGGCCGTTCCCTGCATAAAGTGCACGGACAACACGTTATCGGTCGTTTGGGGCCCGTACTCGTTCAAAAAGTCGCGGGTCCAGTCAACGTGGTGCGGAAGAAAATCAACTTCAAAACCAACGTTGATGTGAATCTGATCACCATATTTGGCTTGCATCTGACGGCATTTTGCGAAATACGCTGGTAAATCGCTCATCGCCATTGAGGCCTCAGTTAAACCCGTTAACTCACCTGCGTACTCTTGCTGAAATGTTGGTGGTAATGGTGCGTGCTCTGTAATGCTGTACGTGTCGAAACCAAACTGAATCGCTTTTTGAATCATTAACTCAACGTCATCGCCGCTCCCGTGCGGACAAAATTCCGTATGTGAATGACCATCTTTTTTGTTCATAATTTCACCTCATTTTATAACGTAACCGATTTCATTTGCTATAATTGGGACAGTGTATCTGAATTGCATTTTAACCAAAGGAGGAACACGATGGCAAGAGAGACAAGCATCACCGTTGCAAACAGTATTAAACCAGATCCCGGTTTTATCAACCTTCTAGAGATTGATGACAGCATTATCGTGGATCTCAAGTACGCGACGACCGATAATTTTACCGGCCAAGTCATCTACGATTTCACGACTGCAGTTGCTCGAATTGGTACCGCTAAAAAATTAGGCATCGCTGCCCAACTTTTCAAAGCACAGGGGTACCGCATCAAAATCTGGGACGCCTACCGACCAACGACCGCTCAAAAGCGCTTGTATGAAGTCTATCCGGACGATACCTGGGTCGCGCAACCCAATCCCAACTATAGTCATGAAAAGGGCGTCACTTTTGACATGACGCTCACCGACCTTGCGGGTCACGAGCTCCCCATGCAGAGTGAATTTGACGACTTCTCGGATCGTGCTAAACGCAACTATCCGCGTAATCGCGAACAGGAGCGGTACTATCAACTCCTAAACACCATCATGACCAAGGCCGATTTTCACGGCTATGAGAACGAATGGTGGGATTTCATGGACAACGATGCGGATGCGTACGGGCCCATGCAGGTCGATCCCAACGACTATCGAATTGAATAAAGGAGGAACCTATTCATGGGTTTAACACAACCATTTCTCGACCCGGTCAGTGACACAAAACCGGGGCCACGTAACCTCATCACTGACGTTCCTGGCGTCACGGTTGGCCAAACGACCATCAAGGACGGCACCCACAACACCGGTGTCACGGTCATTAAACCGGCACAAGACAACGTCTTCTTAAACAAACTACCAGCCGCCGCCCACGTCATCAACGGTTTCGGCAAGAGCACCGGCTTAGTCCAAGTCAACGAACTCGGCACCCTCGAAACACCAATCGTTTTGACAAATACCTTCGCAGTCGGCACCGCCGAAACTGCACTGGTGAAGGCTATGACGGCTGACAATCCAGACATCGGTAACACAACCGGTACCGTCAATCCAGTGATCATGGAATGCAACGACGGCGACATCAACGATATCCGTGACATCTCCGTCACGGAAGCCGACGTTCAAAACGCCCTCGCCAACACCGCTGAATCCTTTGAAGAAGGCACGGTTGGTGCCGGTGTCGGTATGAGCACCTATGACTTAAAAGGTGGTATCGGCTCAGCTTCCCGGACAATTGAAATTGACGGTAAGCCCTTCACGATGGGCGCCCTGGTGCTCTCCAACTACGGCTTCATGCGCGATTTGAACATCTACAATGAACCAATCGGCCAAAAACTCGCCGACTACAAAGCCAGCAAGAAGCAAAAGGAAAAGGGTAGCATCATCACCATTTTGGCAACTGATATTCCCTTTAACTCACGCCAGTTAACCCGGATCAGCAAGCGGGCTAGCGTGGGCATTACCAGAACTGGTGCCTTTATCGGCAACGGTAGCGGCGAGATCGTCCTCGCCTTCTCAACCGCTAACCGAATCGCCCACTACCCCAAGACCGAACTCACCACACAAGCGGCCATCAGTGATGACAAATTCGACCGCTACTTCCGCATGACCGTCTCAGTTGTTGAAGAGGCCGTTCTCAGTGTGCTGACTCACGCAACCACGGTGACCGATCGTAAGGGTCAGCCACGGTTGAGTTTGAAGGATGCGATTGATGAGTATCAGCAAGATTGTTTCGATCCGGCTTTAGAGCGGTTGGAATCGAAGCTGGGATTGTAAACTGTCGTAGTGTGCGGAGCGAGACGGGTTGAGAGCGTAATGTAAGGGGCCTCGGTGAAAGCGCCCGGGCTTGGCGGTTTTAGCGAAGCCCCTTACATGCAGCTCTCAGTCTCGCGCAGCACGACCCGACGAAGTCTGGAAGCCTATCTGGCCATTCGGCGTGGTGGCCAGATAGTGCGTGGTTGACAAATTTCTATAACTTCAGAAACTCTGGAAATAACAGTTTATGTGGCGCCGAATTTTGTAGCCTGAGAGCGCCGGTTTTCATGCGGCTTTGGCGAGCGAAGCGACGACAAACAGCCAACACCCAAATCGCAACCAACACTTACGCTGCACACAAACGTAAATCAAAATAGAAAGCAGGTTTCGACGCAACATCGGAACCTGCTTTTTGTGTGCCATCAAAGAACCTCAACCGCCCAATACCGCGCATTATACGCCATCGCAAACTTAAACAGTGGTAACCAATACGCCCCATCGATCGGATCAGAAACGTGGACGAGGTCACCCGAGATGCCGTCCAGTAAAACAGCGTGGTTGTTGCTCAACGCCTTGCCAAAGTGGTAAACGTTCATTTCCGGAGTCTCGAATCCAACTGTCACGTAGGTCACAACTGGGTTACGACGCTTCAAGCAGTCCAGCAACTGCGAAATCGTGGCTCCACTAACATTACGAACCTTGCCGTATCGCCGCCCCCATTTCACCAGTGCATCGGGAAAAATCGCTTCAAACCGGCCCTTCACGTTATCATCTGGTGCGCCGCCAAAGCCGTGGTACGGGTTATAGTCTGCGGCAACTGGGACTTGATCGATGAAAGCTTGGTAGTCCAGTTCTGGTACGACGCCCTTTAGATGCAGTCCTTCCAGCAACGCCGCCGGTTCACAGCCGTTAGGCATCCCCCAGAAGTTTTGGTTAATGTTTTCGGCATTTAAACAGCGATAGGTTGCCGTTTGGGTCCGTGGCCAACCTTGCGTACCGGTTAACGCAACGGTGTCCGTTTTGGCAACGTACTGTTGGGCTTCAAGTTGGTAGTAGTGGGTTCCAAATAGGTCCGTCACTTCTGCAAGCACTGGTACGATCGTTGCGTTCGACAAATGACCGACTTCGTTGCCACAATCGTCGCGGACCGTCGCCCCACTTGGCGTCACAATTTGGATATTGGCTGGATGCTGCGGCATAAAAGTAAACGTCATTTTATGGCCAATCACGTACACATCAGCGCCCCGAAGCAACTCGCCATCCGGCGTTTCATAGTACCGGCCATCAATTGTTTCCACCCGCGCAACAACTGCCAACCGGTCGTTTAACTGGTGGTGGCGCCCAAGTTTGCCGGTAATTCGAATACCCGTAAAACCTCGTGGTTGGGTCACTTGAACAGTTTGAATCGTCGCCAATGCCAGTCGAAGCTGAATATCTGGGAACAAGACCACATCGCCCATTGCAATAAACCCAGCTGGGGTCTGATACCAAGTTTGATACGGCGCTTCATACACCGCACTGATCGTCAATTGATCTTGCCACTCCGTCAGTGTCACCAATTGCCCCAACCGATCCACGATGCGACTGCCTTCAACCGGACGGACAACCCCGGTTCGAACCTGCTTGAATCGCTTAGTTAATTTCATGAGTGCGCCCTCACATCATCAATAACGGCCTGCGCCATCTTCACGGATTGGTCATTAAACAGTGGTGGTAACTCGTCCAATGGAAAATACTTCACCTGAACCGTCTCATCCGTCACGTGGTCCAACAACTGACCGCCCGTCTGCCGAACGAGGTACAATGCCGTAATCAACTGCGTCTGATCACCATTCGGATAAGTGTAAAAATCCTTATCAAACAGCTTGATCAGCCGAATCGGTTCCACCTCAAGGCCGGCGTCTTCCAGATACTCGCGCTGACACGTTTCCGCAAACGACGCGCCAAATTCCATGTAGCCACCCGGAAAACTCCAGTCGCCCGTATCCGCCCGTTCCTGCAATAGCAGCCGGTTTTGATCATCCAATAACGCGCCCGCCGCCGTATTTAAAATCAACGGTCGGTGCCCAACTAATGTGCGAAGCTCGTGAATATAATCTGCCAATCAAACCACTCCCGATCACTTAGATTACCCCAATTATAGCAGACTCTAAGTCGGCGCCAGATTAAAAATGTAGCCGAACCCCCGCACCGTTTTGAGGTACTGGGGTTGTTTGGCGTCTCGCTCGATCAACTTGCGTAACTTACTGATGTGCGAATCGATCGACCGTAACGTTGAATCTTTGCCGTTGCGCCACACCCCCTCGGCAATCTGAACCCGGGTCAGCACCACGTTTTCGTTTTGGATGAAGAACACCAGTAAGCGAAAATCAATCGGTCCTAAATTAAGCCGTTGCTGATCGACCGTAACCGCGTAGTGCTGAAAATCAATTTTAAGCGGCCCAACCTCCAACAACGCGGATGGTTGAACAACCGCTTGTTGGTGAAAATACCGCCAGACCTTTTGCTGCAACCGCGCGCCCAGCAACGTACTGGGCTGACTTAAATCCAATAAATCATCGAAGTGGTAGGTGACAAGTAACTGACAGGCTAGCTCATCCGCAAGTGCCTGTCGGTGAATCCCTAACAGCAAGCCTTGAAACTGTTGCCGCAGCACGCCGAGGTCGATCGATGGCGTCGTGGTGGCGTAGTACTGATCTAAATCTAGGATCACCATCAACTGGCTATCCCGGTTAAGCAATAGGTCTGGCAATAACCTCGGACTATTAATAAACTGCCACTCAGCAACAAGGGGTTGCAGGCTCTGACGCAGCATCACGTCATCACTAATGAGTATAATTTTGCGTTCCATGTTTGATCCTCTTTTCATTCGGGTCATCGAACTGTTATTAAGTCGCAAATAACATAGTCATTTTTCAATTAGTGTCTTTACACGTTACACATTTTGTTGCTTTGAACCTTATTTTAAAAATCTTTACTTAGTTATGTCATATTCTGAAAGCAGAAAAAACCCAATTTACAAAACTTTTACACAACCTATACATTAACTTTACGTTGAGGTTCTATACTGTGCCTGTAACTTAGAAATCCCGACTTGACGGGATAATAACTTTTAAAGGGGAAACGACCATGCAAAAAAAGACGTTGATCAGTTCATTGGTGGCCTTCAGTGTTGCCGGCTTATTATTAGGTGGTTGTGGCAATTCTAACTCAAGCAAAAAATCAAGTGAAAGTGACAAGACACCAACTACTAAGATCACGGCAGTTGGGTCAACCGCCCTTCAACCATTAGTTGAACAAGCGGCTCAGGATTATCAGGCTCAAAACAAGGGCGTTAACTTAACCGTTCAAGGTGGTGGCTCTGGTACTGGTCTCAGCCAAGTGCAACAGGGTGCCGTTCAGATTGGGAACTCCGACATCTTCGCTGAACAACAATCCGGCGTTAAAGCTAAGGAATTAGTCGATCACAAGGTTGCCGTTGTGGGCATGGCCCCCGTCATTAACAAGGACGTGAACGTGACCAACGTCACCATGGCGCAATTACGTGACATCTTCACTGGTAAGATCACCAACTGGAAGGACGTTGGTGGTAAGGATCAAAAGATCTCAGTCGTTAACCGGGCGCAAGGCAGTGGGACTCGCGCAACCTTTGAAGCCGCCGTTTTAGCTGGTAAAAAAGCCATGACCGCGCAAGAACAAGATTCTAACGGAACGGTGCAAAAAATCGTCTCAAGTACGCCTGGCGCTATCAGCTACCTCGCCTTCTCCTATGTCAACAAAGCTGGCGTTAAGCCCCTTTCAATCGACAACGTCAAACCAACTGATGCTAACGTAACGACCAACAAATGGACGATCTGGTCTTACGAACACATGTATACCAAGGGCGAACCAAACGCTGCAACAGCGAAGTTCTTGAAGTACATGGCCAGTTCAAAAGTTCAAACTGGCCTCGTTAAGAAGTTAGGCTACATCAGCATCCACGATATGAAAGTGACCAAAAACGCGCAAAACGTTGTCACTAAGTAACTCGTCTTCAACTCTCGCGTGTGAGACGTGATTGAATAGCCAATCAAAGTCCCCCACATTTCAACAGCAACTAAACGTGCATCACCAATAAGCGGAAAGCCGGGCGCCCCTTTGACCCGGGTTTCCGCTTATCGCATGATGACACCCTAATAAGGAAGGTCTGCAATGGACGATATTCAAAAACGACTCACGTCATCCTCCAAGGCATCACATCAGGATCGAATCGGTCGACTCATCAGCTACAGCTGTATCGGCGCCATTATCATTCTGGTTGTCAGCATCCTGTACTTCATTACATCCCGTGGGATCGCCACGTTTACCGTTAATCATGTTAACCCTTGGCACTTTTTGACCCACACCGTTTGGAACCCTGGCATGTTGGACGCATCTGGTCAACCGCAAGTTGGAGCGTTATCTATGATCGTCACTTCGTTTAGCGTCACGATCTTAGCCGCCCTGGTTGCAACACCGTTTGCGATTGCGGTTGCCCTATTCATGACCGACATCGCACCAAAAAACGGCGCTAAATTCCTCCAACCAGTCATCGAGTTACTGGTCGGGATTCCCTCAGTCGTTTACGGGTTCATCGGGCTGACCATGGTCGTACCCATGATTCGCAACCTATTGGGTGGTACTGGCTCAGGGATTTTAGCCGGTACGATCGTCTTATTCGTGATGATCCTACCAACGATCACCTCTCTCTCCGTTGATGCACTCCGGGCGGTTCCGGCTTATCTGCGTTCGGCCTCGCTGGCACTGGGCGCAACCCGGTTTCAAACCATCTACAAGGTGATTTTACGAGCCGCGATGCCTCGGCTTTTAACCGCCATTATCTTCGGGATGGCGCGTGCCTTTGGTGAAGCCCTTGCCGTTCAAATGGTGATTGGGAACGCGGTTTTGATGCCACAAAGCTTAATTTCACCAACTTCAACACTAACTAGTCAATTAACGACCCAAATCGGCAATACCGTGATGGGCACCCTACCCAACAATGCGTTATGGTCACTCGCCTTTATCTTGCTGATCATGTCGTTAGTGTTTAACCTCTTGATTCGATTCATTGGAAAGCGAGGGACTCTTGATCAATGACCTCACATCAAACTGACAGACTGGCTACGCAGCTGATTAACGCGTTAGTGGCCATCGTTGTCCTTATTCTGCTGTTTTTA
>NZ_BAABMI010000005.1:0-21403 GCF_054785195.1 Secundilactobacillus muriivasis
TGATCAGTGGTTTACCACACATCAGTTGGCACTTTCTGACGTCCCCTGCTGCCTCATTTAGTGCTGGTGGCGGGATCCGCGATCAGTTATTTAACTCACTGTACCTTTTAGTTTTAACACTCTTAATTTCGTTTCCGCTGGCACTTGGTGCGGCAATCTACCTATCCGAATACGCCGCTAAGAACTGGACGACCGGCTTGATTCGAACCGCCATCGAAGTGCTGAGTTCACTGCCATCCGTGGTGGTTGGGCTCTTCGGTTACTTAATTTTCGTGATTCAGTTTCACTTTGGTTTTTCGATTTTATCTGGTGCCATCGCGCTAACGTTCTTTAATTTACCCTTACTCGTTCGAAGCATTGAAGGCGCGCTGCACGCCGTTCCTGACAGTCAACGAGAGGCTGGCATCTCGCTGGGGCTCTCTAACTGGAAAACGATTCGGGGCATCATCTTGCCGGTAGCGCTTCCCGGTATTTTGACCGGGATCATTCTAAGCGCTGGTCGAATCTTCGGTGAGGCCGCTGCGCTGATTTACACCGCTGGTCAAAGCGCACCCTTACTGAATTACACGAATTGGAACCCCACTAGTGCGGATAGTTTTTTGAATCCAATGCGTCCCGCTGAAACGCTGGCCGTTCACATTTGGAAGGTCAACACGGAGGGCGTGACGCCGGATGCGGTCAGCATTTCTGCCGGTGCATCTGCCGTTTTGATCATCGTCATTCTACTATTTAACTTAGGCGCCCGAGCGTTCGGGAACCACCTTTACAACAAGTTAACGGGAAGTAAGTGAGGCTACTATGGATAACTACGATTTAACGAAAACCCACATTGTCGCACCAACTGGCCCCATTGCGCTAGCCACCCACGACCTGGAAGTGCTTTACGGTGGTCGCCACCGCTCAATGGTTGATGCCAGTTTGCAGTTTCCGCAAAACACCATCACAGCGCTGATTGGTGCCTCTGGTTCTGGTAAATCCACCTATCTGCGGTCACTAAACCGAATGAACGACCGCATCGCCACGGTAAACGGCCAAATTATGTATCGGGATACGGATATTAACGCCGCTAAAATCAACGTTTATGAGCTTCGCAAACATATCGGCATGGTCTTTCAGCAACCCAATCCGTTTGCGAAATCGATCTACGATAATATCACCTTTGCATTAAAGGCTGACGGCATCACGGATAAGGCTGAACTGGATCAACGCGTTCAGCGAAGCTTAGAAGAAGCCGCACTCTGGGATGAAGTGAAGGATTCCCTGAACCGGAGCGCCCTTTCACTTTCCGGTGGCCAACAGCAACGGCTCTGTATCGCCCGGACACTGGCGATGGCGCCCGACATCTTATTGTTAGATGAACCGGCCAGTGCACTGGACCCCATTTCAACGGCGAAACTTGAAATGACGCTTAAGAATCTGGCCCAATCCTACACGATCATCATCGTGACCCATAACATGCAACAGGCGTCCCGAATCAGTGAGTACACCGCCTTTTTCCACTTAGGCCACGTCCTGGAATTTGACCACACCACCACTATTTTCCAAAAACCAACGCTTGAAATCACCCACGATTACGTGACCGGTAACTTTGGTTAACGGTTCAGACAAGGAGGTCGCTATGACCGCAATTTTAACCACGAACAACGTGCACCTCTATTACGGCGAAAAAGAGGCCTTGAAGGGTGTCAGCCTCGCCTACGATGACAACAGCATCACCGCCTTAATTGGGCCTTCTGGTTGTGGCAAGTCCACCTATTTACGGTGTCTTAACCGTATGAATGACTTGATTCCAAATACCCGCATTACCGGAAGCTTTAACTTTCAGGGCACCGAAATCTACGCCCCCGACACCAATCTCGTGACCCTGCGTCGCCAAATCGGCATGGTCTTTCAACAACCCAACCCCTTTCCGTTCTCCGTTTACGAGAACGTGACGTATGGGCTACGGTTGAACACATCACTTAAGAAGGCTGAGTTGGATGAACGCGTTGAACAAGCACTCCGTCAAGCCGCTATTTGGGATGAAGTCAAAGACGACCTGCACAAGAACGCCATGTCCTTTTCTGGTGGGCAACAGCAACGCATCTGCATCGCTCGGTTGTTGGCGGTTCAACCAGATATCATTTTATTAGACGAACCCACCAGCGCGTTAGACCCGATTTCAAGCGCGCAAATTGAAGAAACGTTACTGGCGCTGAAGTCAGACTACACCATTATCATCGTGACCCATAACTTACAGCAGGCCTCTCGAATCGCGGACCGCACGGCATTTATGTTGGACGGCCACTTGATTGAAGTTGACCTGACGTCCCAGCTATTTACCCAACCCGCGCACCAAGAAACAAGCGACTACATTAACGGCAAATTCGGTTAGGAGCGATTTCATTGAACAATTTATTTACGGAAGCACTCAAACAACTCTCGACGCAGTTGACTGCCATGGGCAACACGGTCAGTGATCAAATCTTCAAGGCAACCCAATCCTACATCGATCATGATAAGGCTGAAGCCCAGGCCCTTATCCAACACGATCAATCGATCAACAGTAGCGAAGTTGACTTGGAGAAACAGGCCCTGACCCTGATGACCCTCCAGCAACCCGTCGCCGACGATTTCCGCAACGTGATCACAATTTTAAAGTCCAGCGCGGACCTCGAACGCATCGGCGACCACGCCACCAGTATTGCCCGGGAAACGATTCGGGTGAAGGGCACGCACCGAATCGATGAAATTGAAGCGCAGTTGGCAGTGCTCAGCAAACTCATTCGTAACATGCTGGCCGATGCGTTAGCCGCCTCTGAAGCTAGAGACCCTGATAAGGCCAAGACCATCGCCGCCCGCGACATTGAAGTGGATCGCCAATTTGATGCTATCCGCCAAGCTGTCATTTCGGCAATGCAGCAAGACACCAACGTTGCACAGGCGGGGACGAGCTACCTCTTCGTTGTGAAGTTATTGGAACGAATCGGCGACCGTATCGTTAACCTGGCTGAGGAAGTGGTTTATGACCAGACTGGCGAGATTATTGAGTTGAATCAGGGACGGCATATAGAGGATGAGTAACTGTCGTTTGTGTCCAGCGTAAGTGTTGGGTGTGATTTGGGTGTGATTTGGGTGTGATTTGGGTGTGATTTGGGTGTTGGCTGTTTGTCGTCGCTTCGCTCGGCAAAGCCGCATAAAAGCCGGCGCTCTCAGGCTACAAAATTCGGCGCCACTTAAACTGTTATTTCCAGGGTTCCTGAAGTTGTAAAAATTTGTCAACCACGCGCTTTCTGGCCACCACGCCGAATGGTGCTGCGCGAGACTGAGAGCTGCATGCAAGGCGACATCGGTAAACCCGCCAGGCCCGGGCGCCTTCACCGATGTCGCCTTGCACACTGCTCTCAACCCGTCTCGCTCCGCACACTTACGCTGGACACAAACGTCAATCTGTCCACACTTTTCATATGAAATCGTCAATCAATCAGTCTATACTGAAATTCGTAATCTAACGAAAGAGGTATTATTTTGATTGACACAATTTCTCGACGCACCCAACTGTCAATCTTGTCAGTTGGGTTATTGTCGTTCATCGGCATCCTGATTGAAACATCGATGAACGTCACGTTTCCAACGTTAATTCAACAGCTTCACGTTTCACTGGCAACGATTCAGTGGCTGACCACCGGCTACTTATTACTGGTCACAATCATCATGGGGACAACCGCTTACCTCATCAAACGGTTTGACAGCCGCACCCTATTTCGCATCGCTATCACTGCGTGCCTTTTAGGGACGCTACTTTGCGCACTGGCACCGAATTTTCCAATCCTCATGATTGGTCGGCTCTTCCAAGCCATCTCAACTGGTCTTTCAACGCCGATCATGTTTCACCTGATTTTATCCCAAGTGCCTAAGTTCCAACTCGGCGTCTACACCGGCCTCGCCAGCATGACGGTCTCGTTTGCGCCAGCACTTGGGCCAACTTACGGCGGTTTATTGAACCACTATTTAAGCTGGCAAGCCATTTTCTGGTGCGTGCTACCGTTTATTTTGATTGTTGCGGTTCTTGGCGACAGAACGATTAGGTTGAAGGCCCTTCAGAACCAGACACCATTTGACATTGTCGGGCTGATTCTGATTTCAGGCATCTTCGCGGGCTTCGTTTGGACCTTTAATCAGGCGGGGACTCACGGCTTTACTAGCAGCAACTTTCTGATTTGGGGCCTTATCTCACTCATTATCACAGCGCTATTCATCTGGCATACCCGTCACGGACAGCGCCAGCTACTGGATTGGTCGATTCTAAAAATGCCGATTTTACGGCTTCGGTTGATTAACCACTTCCTCCTACAGTTCACCAACATCGGCATCTCGTTCGTGATCCCAATCTTCGCTGAAAATACCCTCGGCGCTAACTCGATGACGGCAGGACTAGTACTCTTTCCCGGCGCGCTATTAGGCGCTGGTCTCGCACCATTTGCTGGCCGACTCTATGATCGTAAGGGAGCGATTTTACCGATCGCCATCAGCAACACCCTGTTTATTATCGGGACACTGCTATTCGCAACGTTGACCAAGCATCTCACGCTCGGCCTCCTCGCCGTGTTCTTCATCGTGCTCCGCTTAGGATTCAATTTCGGTTTCGGTAACCTCATGTCCGATGCCAGCAAGCACGTCTCAATGGCCAATAAAGCCGACCAGAACTCGCTCTTTAACATGTTGCAACAGTACGCCGGTTCACTAGGAACAGGCGTGTTGTCGGCCATTATTTCAGCCCATGAACTCACAATGTCATCGACCGCTGCCGCAACCCGTGCCGGAAGCCACATCGACTTCTGGTTACTCGTTGTTTTGGCGCTCATTGGTGGTCTGGCTGCATTGCGTTCCAACCATTACATTAGGTTAGAGCAACAATACGATAATTAATATTTAATGTGACTGTTCACCAAAATTAAATATCTTTGGCTGTAAGCCACGCCCTCACAATGATTCACTCGTTTTTATTTCAATAAAGCGAACTTCTCATTTGCTATTTCGGGAATGACCTGTTAAGCTAGGTACTAATGTATTTAATACTTCGAAATTTTGGTACGACGTTCGTGAGAATGACATCCCCGATTTCAAAAGTCTTCAAATGCACAAATATATTGCGCTATGCGCACGGAGGTTTCATTCTTATGGAACAAGGTACTGTTAAATGGTTCAACGGCGACAAAGGTTTTGGTTTTATCACTCTTGAAAACGGCTCAGACGTTTTCGTACACTTCTCAGCTATCAATGCTGAAGGTTACAAGACGCTTGAAGAAGGCCAAAAAGTGACCTTAGACGTTGAACAAGGCGACCGCGGCCCACAAGCAGCCAACGTTACTGTTGCTTAATTAAAACTAACTTTTAGAAAAAGACCGCCTCGGCGGTCTTTTTTTCTGCCCTCAATAAAAACGAATGCCGCAGATTCCAACATCAGGAGTTTGCGGCATTCGTTTTTAATTCAAGCTTTTATTTAATAGTACAACCCGTGTTGATACGTCCAAGTTGAAAAAATCTCGCTCATGTTGGCCATGATCTTATCAACATCGAGGCCTTTACGAATCACAATTGGTGCCGGGTTCACGCCAACCTGGCCGTTTTGCTTTGGCACAAGTTCGCCACTTTCATCCACCATGGACACCATCACCCCTTGTTCATAGCGGGTATCGATCGTCTTATCCGGTTGAATCGATGCCACGTAATCGTTGGCTTCAATGATGAGATCAGCAGCGGTTTCAATTCGTTCGCCAATCCCCGTCACCAAACCACGGTTGCCTTTGCCGGATGGGTTAGCCGAACTTGCGAACGAGAACTTATGATAAGTCGTCCACAGTTCTTGGGCGATCTGTTCGCTAGGCGTACCAAATTTAATGACGAAACAACTCGTTTCACGCTTATCCATCATCAAGTCCTTGGTACCGTCATCCGGAATCAGACCCTTAGCTGATGCCTTCCAAGGCAAGATGCACCCCAGCAAAATATCTTGATCCCAGTGTTTTTGGTAGAGCGCCTCAATTTCTGGTGTCATTTGGGCTAATTGCTTAACCTGTTCCAAAGAACCGCACAACACCACGCCCGGCTTATTACGTTTTCGCTTCTTAGCTGCAAATTTACGTTCCAGTCCCTTATCATCTGAGGTCATGATAATGTAGCCCACCTTGGTTGGACTCACGATCATTCCGCCGTCGCCTTTTAGGATCTCAACGCCTTGAGCTTGTAGTTGGCCGTTCCACTTGACCGTTTTAGCTGCAGCGGTCGTCGATTGTTGTGATGCGGTTGAATCAGTTATGTAGGTTGCTTTCGTTGTCATTTCAATGACTTCCCTTCTCTAAATGCTTATGTCACATCAATATACTATTAAAATATTTTAATCATACATTTTTGTTATATCCCAGTATCGTTGTTTCAGACCAGTATGTCAACATTTAATTGCCATTATTTTCTCATTTTGTTTTTCATTCACGACTAAATCAAAGGCCAATTTCACCTTTTTCGAGTGCGAATAACGGTCATTTTATTCTTATTAGAATATTTCAACGACAGGTGTTACCCGAAACCAATACCTCAAACGTCAGCCTTTTAGCAACCTGCCGTCCCAATCGATACTAGTCACGTCACCCCACCGAACCTTCTATTACAATTACACAACAATCAAATTATCCCTTCCCCATTTAATGGCGTTTTGGTGTATGATACTTTTAAAATTTAATCGTTTTCTCAGTAAGCATCACAATTGGCGAGTTATACCCGTTAAGTTTACTTTAAGCTCAGCTTGATACGGTATGACATGTTGTTATTTCACTACGCAATACATAGATTGAAGGGAATTATTGGGTATGCAAAAAACGAAGCATTTTAGAATTTCGCAAAGCTGGCAAATCATGATTGGACTCGTACTTGGCGTGGTCCTCGGGGTGGTCTTTTACCAAAACAAAACCGCCATTACGGCCATGTCCAACATCGGGACGATGTTCATCAACCTGATTCAAATGATCGTGTTGCCAATCGTGGTCTCCTGTTTGACCGTTGGCATCGCCGGCATGGGCGATGCGAAAAAACTTGGCCGGGTCGGCGTCAAAACCCTAGTTTACTTTGAAATCATTACGACGATTGCCATCATCCTTGGGTTGATCATCGCTAACGTCTTCAAACCAGGTGACCTGGTCAACATCCACTCATTAACGGCGACTGATATCAGTCAGTACACCTCCAGCGCTAAGAGTGTTGCCAAAGACGGTGGCATGTGGAGCCTGATCATGGGCATCATCCCCACCAACATCTTCAGCTCCCTCAGTGAAGGCAACATGATGCCAATCATCTTCTTCAGCGTGATGTTTGGCCTCGGGACCGCTTCGCTTGGTGAAAAGGGTAAGGTCATTACCGACTTTCTTGAAGCCGTTTCACAAGTCATGTTTAAGGTAACTAACTGGGTTATGAAAGCTGCACCGATTGGCGTTTGTGCGCTAATTGGCTCAACGATTGCCCAAATGGGACTTTCCGCATTAAAGCCGTTGAGTGTTTTCATCTTACTGACCTACGTTGCCTTTGCGTTGCTGATCTTCGTTGTGCTTGGCATTACCGCCCGCATTTTCGGCCTACGCATCACCAACTTATTCCGAGTCATTAAAGAAGAAGTCATTCTGGCATTCTCAACCTCAAGCTCTGAGACCGTGCTCCCCCGCTTAATGGATAAGATGGAAAACTACGGGGTTAGCCGGAGCATCGTGTCCTTCGTCATCCCAACCGGTTACTCGTTTAACCTAGACGGCGCGGCAATTTACGAATCTCTCGCAGCGTTGTTCCTTGCCCAGGCTTACAACATTCACCTGAGTTTGGCGCAACAAATTTCGCTGGTTGTTGTTTTGATGATCACCTCTAAGGGGACGGCTGGTGTTACTGGCGCCGTCTTCGTGGTATTATTAGCAACGATGTCAACCATTGGTGTGCCAACATCTGGCTTAGCCTTCATCGCCGGGATCGACCGGATCATCGACATGGGCCGGACTTCCGTCAACGTCTTCGGGAACTCACTGGCTTCCATCGTGATTGCCAAATCCGAGCATGAATTTGACGAACAGAAAGCCACTGCCTACTTAGGTTCACTCAGTGGCCACCGTAACACCAAAACTGCAACTAACTAACAAAGGACTGACAGTAGATGACTGCTAAAATTATCGTGCCTAAAATTGCTGACGACCTGACCGACCACTACCTCGCGAAACACGGCTACGAGGTGCTGACCGTCGATAATCCGGGTGAGGACGAGATCCTCGAAACTGCCCCGGATGCGGCCGCCGTAATGATGATCAGTAAAAAACTTCCAAACGACCTGTACGCCAAAATGCCCAACCTCAAAGTTCTCGCCCGCCGTGGCGTGGGTTACGACAACATCGACGTTGATTACGCCGCCAAACACGGCATTTGGGTCACCAACACCCCCGACGCCAACGCCCACAGTGTGGCAGAAGCAGCGCTGATGGACATCTTGTTACTGGCCCGGAACATGAACGCCGTCAACGTTAAAACGCGTCAGGGCGACTGGACTGGTGCCTATCACTTAATGGGGCACGACGTTGCGGGTGCCACCGTCGGCATCGTTGGCTTTGGGCACGTTGGTCAGGCCCTCGCGCAATTATTGACCAGTTTCGGTACCAAAACGCTGCTGTACGACCGCGAACCTGTCGATACACCACTTGGCACCTTCGTCGACCGGGACACGCTTTTCCGAGAGGCTGATTACGTCAGCCTTCACCTCGCTGCCGTTCCGGAAACGATTCACAGTGTGGGTCAACGAGAATTCGACCTCATGAAACCCACTGCCGGATTGATCAACCTCGCTCGGGGCGCTATCGTGGACGAACCCGCATTAATCGACGCCCTTCAACAGGGCAGCATTGCGGGCGCCGCGTTGGACGTATTTGCCAAGGAACCGCTCACCCAAGACAGCCCACTACTTCAGATGGACAACGTGGTCATTACCCCACACATTGGCGCCAACACAGTTGAGGCCAACCGAGAGATGGCAATGACCGCTGCTAAGATGATTGATGCGGTGTTGTCGGGCGAGACGCCGGAGTTTGCGGTGAATGAACCGGTGTTTGATTGAGTTAACTGATATGCTAAACAAAAAGCAAGTTTCAAAGTAGACCTTAAGGGCATACTTTGAAACTTGCTTTTTATAGCTTACTGATTACGTTTCACTAAATTGAAATCCCGACCACCATAATCCTCAATGTATTGGTATAAAATCAACTCCATCAAGGCAATCGTCGAGATGCGGGAACTAATATCCGTTTGATTCACCTTAACCGCATCCGAGAAAATATAGAGGTTAATATCACTTAAATTTTGAATCGTATTATTATCTGGCTCAGTAATCGAAATCATGAACGGTCGCGTTTGACCGCTGATCAGCTGATTCATCATCTCTAAAAACTCACCATCGGTCCCGTTGTAAGTTAGGACAAACACTAAATCGTCGGCCGTCAAATGCTGCCGTGCAGCAACTCGGTAATCGTGATCAATCGGAAAAATCACTTCAAATCCTGCCATCGTATACAGGTAGTTAATATAATCCGTGGCGTGCTTACTGATGCCCTTAGCGAAAAAGTACAATTTAGGGTGCATCGACAACCGTTGCGTAATCTCGTGCAGTTTACTGATAGGCACCACGCGAACCGATTCCGTAATATTTTTCAGATATTCTTCCCGATAATCAGTTTGAGCCACCGTGAACGGTGATGGTTTTTCTTCAATCTGATCATTGTTTAACAACGTGTATTTAATCACCGTTGTGAATTCACTAAATCCCACAAATCCCAGTTTTTTAACGAAGCGCAGAAACGTCGCCGTTGAAACGTACGTTTCGCTTGCCACTTCTCGAATACTCTGGTTTTTGATTTGATTCATATTCTTAACGACGTAATCAAATAGCGCTTGTTCGTTATTAGTTAACGAACTTAAGTGGGCATTAACGATTTCAAAGAAATTCATCTAGCATCTCCGTCCTATTTTCCTGGTACGTTTAACAAAATCGTGTGTAGACCACCGCCACCGGTTAAGATTTCTCGCGTTGGGAAACCAATCACCTGTCGATCCGGATACAGTGCTCGGAATTGCGCCAGCGCCACTTCATCTTGTGGATCGTCAAAGGTTGGGACGATGACGCTCCGATTCGTCGTAATGTAGTTGACGTAAGTCGCCGTTAAGCGTTGATTCGTTACCCGGGGCAACATCCCATTGATGGGATCAACCCCGTTAGCCTCATCCGCTGTCAATAACAGCTGGGACGGAATCTGTAGCCGATGAATCTTTAATTTGCGTCCCTTCGCATCCGTCATCTCAACTAACTTATCAAATGCCGCGTGACTAATTTCATACTGCGGATCCGTTTTATCATCCGTCCATGACAGTACGATTTCTCCAGGTCGAACGAAACTGACCATGTTATCAATGTCACCACCGGCTTCGTCTAAGAAAAAGCCCTCCGGTAACCACAGTACTTTTTCAGCACCGAAGTAGTCCTTAAAGACTTGTTCAGCTTCAGCCTTTGAAGCCGATTTATTACGACCCTCAGACAAAATCACTTCTTCAGTCGTGATCAGGGTGCCTTCACCATCAACCATGACCGAACACCCTTCCAAAACCCGTTGGTGCTTATAAAAGTCGATACCATCGAGATCCGCTAATTTTTGGGCAATCTGATTATCTTTATCCCACGGGAAATATAGCCCATCTAACAGACCGCCCCACGCATTGAAGTTAAAGTCAGCTGCTCGTAAGTCTTCAGCAGCATTAACGAGGTAAAACGGTCCCGTATCCTTAATGAACGCATCGTCATTACTCATCTCAATGACGCGAACAGAATCGGGTAACATCGCCCGCGCATTTTGATACTGGTTTTGATTCACCAACATCGTAATGGGTTCGTCTCGAGCTAATAATTCAGCTAGTTTTGTAAACGACCGTTGAACGGGTTTACCGCCTTCACGCCAATTATCAGGCCGTTGTGGCCAAATCATATACCCAGCCCGATTGGGTTCAAATGCGGCTGGCAATCGATAACCATCTGCAGCTGGTGTTGAAGTTAATTTCATCAGAGTCTCTCTCCCTTACCTTAAATTTAGCAGCCCAAAATGGGTCCTCTGCATTTCAAACGATTTTAAATCAACCAGCACTTGCTTCCCAAAAACTGGTAACGTTGTCAAACATTGCTCAACTATCATAGCACATTTCGCTTCAATTAAAAGCGTTCTCAATACCAGTCTAACGCAAAACTCGCCCTGAATTCCAAGACCAGGAATTCAGGGCGAGTTAGCCTTATCGCACCGGGATATCAACAGTTTAGGTTAGTCAGATCAAGTTTAGAGAGGAAGCACTCAACTTAGCTCAAAAGTGTGCTGATCACGCCGTTGTGATCAACCTATCCCAGCATTTTTGTTTCACTTAACGAACGGGTTCTTCTACCGCCCGGGCAATGACCGTGCCTTCACCGTTGGCTAAGAAGTCGCCAATGTTTTCAAGTGAGGTGATCACGGTTCGACCGTGAGGGGTGTGTTCAACGAAATCAATTGCGGCTTCAACCTTAGGTAGCATGCTACCCTTGGCGAATTGGCCTTCATCGATATAACGCTTTAATTCTGGCACCGTCACGTTGGTCAACGTCTTTTGTTGTGGCGTGTTGAAGTTAACGAAGACGTGATCAACGGCCGTGAGAATGATCAACGTATCTGCGTGGATCTGTTCGGCCAATTTTTCGGAAGCAAAATCCTTGTCGATTACGGCTTCGCGGCCTTCAAGTCGGTCACCCTTGCGAACAACTGGCACGCCACCGCCACCAACTGAAACAGGCACGACCCCAGCGTCAACTAGCTTCTCAACAACGTCGGCTTCAACCACGTTAACTGGCTTTGGAGATGGCACAACGCGACGGTAACCACGACCAGCGTCTTCAACGTAACGGTAATCAGGATGCTCTGCATGTTGCCCTTCCGCTTCATCGCGAGTGTAGAACGGACCAATTGGTTTGCTTGGGTCAACGAAGGCGTGATCGTCTTCACTGACTTCAACCTGCGTCACAACGGTCGCAACTGACTTCGTTAAACCAGCTTTGACTAATTCTTCTTGCAAAGCGTTTTGAAGCCAGAACCCAATACTGCCTTGCGTCATTGCAACAGCGGTATCCAGCGGCATTGCTGGATTGGTTTTAGTACTTCCGGCTGCTTGTTGTAGTAACAGGTTGCCAACTTGCGGCCCGTTCCCGTGAGAAACCACTAGTTCGTCACCCTGTTTGACGAATTGAACCAAGTAGTGTGCCGTTTGACGAAGGGCTTCCTGTTGTGCTTGTGCTGAAGCATCCTTTGATAAAATTGCGT
Organism: Secundilactobacillus muriivasis; assembly: GCF_054785195.1. Lineage (NCBI taxonomy): Bacteria > Bacillati > Bacillota > Bacilli > Lactobacillales > Lactobacillaceae > Secundilactobacillus > Secundilactobacillus muriivasis. The sequence continues at coordinate 12,384 of NZ_BAABMI010000005.1, forward strand.
TGCCGCCAAGTGCGACCACGATGCGTCGTTTTGCCATATTCTTTTCCTCCAATACCAGTTAGTCAGCATTTGGCTACCAAAACCCAAAATCAGAATTATCAGAAATTAAGCTGCATTTCAGATAATTCTGGTTTCAAGGATGAGCCTATTTTTGTTTTTAACGCTTAGTTTTCAGGAACTTGTTGGGTAATGCAGTGGATGTTCCCACCGCCCAATAAGATTTCGCGGGCTGGAACGCCAACGATTTTACGATCTGGATAAAGTTCAGCTAAGGTTTCCTTGGCCTTTTCATCGTTAGGATCGCCGAAAGTTGGGAAGACGATGCCGCCGTTAGCGGTGTAGTAGTTCACGTAGCTGGCAGCTAAGCGTTCGCCTTCAGTCCGTGGCAAGGTACCATCAACTGCATCAACGCCCAAGCTTTCTTCTTTGGTAATCGTGACTGGCTTTGGAACGTACAGCTTAACGACCTTCAGCTTGCGACCTTTGGCATCCGTAGCGTTTTCCAAAATTTCCAAGTTTTCCTTAGAAATGGCGTATTGTGGATCGTTCTCGTCATCCGTCCAAGCTAAGGCAACAACCCCTGGCTTAACAAAGTTGGCAATGTTATCCACGTGGCCGTTGGTTTCGTCCAAGTAGATCCCTTTCTTCAACCAAATGATCTTTTCGAGGTTCAAGTGTTGCTTCAAAACTTCTTCAATTTGTTCCTTAGACAATTGTGGGTTCCGGCCTTGTGACAAGAGGCATTCTTCAGTGGTGATCAAGGTGCCTTCGCCATCAACGTGGATTGATCCACCTTCAAGGACAAAGTCGTCCAACCGGTAACGGTCAACGTGTTCCATTTCGGCCATCTTTTGGGCAACTCGGTCGTCCTTGTCCCATGGGAAGTACAAGCCGTCTTCTAAGCCGCCCCAAGCGTTAAAGGTCCAGTCAACGGCCCGCAAGTCGCCCTTATCGTTCTTGACAAAGGTCGCCCCACAGTCACGAACCCATGAATCATCGTTAGAAATTTCAACAACTTCAACGTTGTCAGGTAACATCGTCCGCGCATTTGCGTATTGGGCATCGTTAACACCAACCGTAACGTGTTCAAATTCAGAAATAGCTTCCGCAACCTTCACAAAGGTCTTTTGGGCTGGCTTGCCACCATTGCGCCAGTTATCTGGACGTTCTGGCCAAAGAATGTAAACACCCTTGTGTGGTTCAAATTCGCCGGGCATTCTGAATCCGTCTTTTTTAGGGGTACTGTCTAATGTCTTAGTCATGATAAACGCTCCTTTTGAGTCGTCGAGGCGACTTTCATTTTATTTTTATGTTCGGCATAGCGAACAACAATTTCACCGATAACAAGTGTGATGATCGTCCCAATTAAAATTGGCATCTTGCTTGAAATTTCAGCAGCACTCCCATTCAATGGAACGGCTGTCAAAATAATGGTGAAGATCAAGAGAACTTCTGGTACCCAAGTCATTAATTGAATCATTACCGGCCCACCAGGTACCTTGAAAGGCCGTTCGCGATCTGGATCCGTCTTTCTTAACTTCAAGAAAGCTGGGAACATCATCGTGTATGAAATCAGTAAGGCAACCACGTTCAGTGAGAAAAACGCCCAGAAAATGTCTTGGTTCGGGATAAATGGTGACGCAACCACGAGAACTGATGCGACGATGCCATTTAAGTAACCCGTCCCAACGGGCATCTCATTTTTGTCTTCCTTACCAAAGATTTCGGGTAAGACGTGATCCTTCGCAGCGTAATCGGCCACGTAGTTCACACCAAGGGCCCAGGAAATCATTTCAGAAGCTAAGATGTAAAGGAACATAATGCCAATTATAACAACAAACCAGTTCATGTGACCGATTAACAGGATGAAACTGTCTAATAACCCACTTGAAGCGGATAATTTGCTGGTTGGCACAGCGACACTCATCCCAAAAGCAGAGATCAGGTAGAAGAAGGCAATCAAGATCCCGCCATAGATAATGGCTTGTGGAATCTGTTTCTTTGGTTTGTCCATATCATCGGCCATCGTAGCGACAACTTCAAAGCCGAGGAAGTTGAAGATGATGACTGATAAGTTACTCCAACTGCTCAAGTTCATTTCTGGTAATAAGTTCTTAGGCGAGAAGTCGTTAGCGACCCCTTTAGTCACAGCAACGTAGATTCCTAAAACAGCAAGGGCAACGATCGTAAAGATCTTCGCAAATGCCGCCAAGTTCATGATCCACTTGGATTCTGAAACTGGCTTGTTACCAAGGATCACAACGACCCAGACAAAGGCTAACTGAACGATCATCGCAACCCAAGTGTTCATGTGAATGCCAAAAATCGTTCCCGCAACTTGTGCGAACAAAACAGCTAAACTGGCCATCCAAATCGGATAGTTGATCCAGTAAACCCAGGCCAACCGACCGCCCCACCGGGCACCGAAGGCCTGTTTGACCCAGTCGTACAGGCCACCATCACCAACGTAGGTTGTCCCTAACTCAGATGAAATCAAGCCATATGGTAGGAAGAACAGAACTAGGAGGAAGATCCACCAGAAGAACTGTGAGGTCCCAATCGCTGCGGCTGGTGCTACGGACTCAACCACCATGATAACAACCACGGACATGAGCACGGCATCGAATAATCTAAACTTCTTTTTTGGTTTCCCGTTTTCCATGATGCAAATCTCCAATCTTTGGCGCTAGTGCGCTTGAACGGGTTTAGTCGTTGTTACGTGAATCAACAGCGTTCTTAAGCATCAGTTCAAACTCAGCGTCGTATTTGTCAGCAACTGCTTTTGAGGCGTACTTTAATTCTGGGTTTAACAAGTAAACGAAGATTGCACGCATCGCCGTCTTCCGGTTTTCAGCTTCGTCCCAAACAATGGAGTAATCTGAATCAAGCACTTCGTCGGTAACTTCTTCACCACGAGTAGCTGGTAAGCAGTGCATGAAGCGAACGTGATCTGAAGCCTTTGCAATTAAATCTGCGTTAACTTGGTACTTAGGGTAGAAGATCTTCATCCGTTCGTCTTTGCCCATTTCGGCATCGTACAAGCCGTACCATACGTCGGTGTAAACAAAGTCGGCATCCTTCAAGGCTTCGTCAGCGTCTTCGGTGATCGTCACGCTACCACCGTATAATTCGGCGTTCTTCTTACCGATCTTAACGACGTCATCCTTCATTTGGAAACCTTTAGGGCCAAATTGAACGAAGTCCATCCCCATCTTGGTGGTCATAAACATGGTAGAAACACAAACTTGAGTAGCATCGCCGACAAAGACGATCTTGCAATCACTTAACTTCTTGCCTTCTGGTAAGTGTTCCGTCATGGTGATGATATCGCCAAGTTCTTGGGTTGGGTGGTTGTAATCACTCATGAAGTTAACAACTGGCACCTTAGCGTACTTACCAACTTCGGCAACGGTGTGGTGACGGTCAACCCGGGCACCAATGATGTCAAGGATCCGGCCAAGTACCTGCGAGGTATCTTCGATGGTTTCGTGACCACCTAATTGGATTTGGCCTGGGGCTAAGTATTGCGCGTGGCCACCAAGTTCAGTCATGGCTGCTTCGGCTGAAGTCCGAGTCCGAGTTGAGCTTTGTTCAAAAATCATGCCCAGCGTCTTGTTCTTCAATAGTGGTGGGTAGTAACCGTTTTTGGTTGATTCTTTGATCTTCAATCCTAAATCGATCATGTATTGAATCTCAGCTTGGGTATAAGTAGTGGTGTCGATGTAATCACGTTTTGTCATTTTGAAAACTCCTTTTTTGTTTGGTCATTTGTTTACGAACACATCATATCTGATTCTCAGAAAATGTTGAAGCGTTTCCAGCCCTTGTGCTACGGGCATTCGTGCCCTGTTACGTGTTTCAAAATGTGAAACATGTTTCAGCAGCATCCTTGATTAGTCGAGCTCACATTGTTGTGAAAATTCCCGATTTATTGGGCTTTATCGGTGGTAAAATCCTCAAAATTTCGTTAAAACGCTGTCTTTTGATTAAAATTACATTAGGTAGTTAGTAATCCGTTTTACATTGCTCATAAGTTATCAAATCCGTTGGGATTGGTAGCGTTTTCAGTGTTTTATTCGAGTTATTGCACCTCACACCCTAACGTGGGAAAATTAAAAACCAGCTTTGAATTTTTGTCCTTGAACTGCACCAATCTCAGCTGATTTTTCAGTTATTCGATAATTATCTGAAACCTGTTCCATCGCGGCCTAAAACACTCAAAAACAGGTGAAGCAATCTGCCATATTGCCACCTTTTCAATGCTGATTGGCCTTTGATTGATGATTCAATCAAAAATCAAGTTCCAAATTAATCACTAGATAAGCACCCAGTGTTACAATATAGGTAGCGTCACTAGGTCGTTATGAAGGGGAGATTCATGCCGACCTCGTCAACTTTGGAGGGGGAATTTAATATGGAGACAAAGACGCATTTTAAGATGTATAAAGACGGGAGAATTTGGGTTGTTGCGGGAATTACAACCGTTGCGACGTCACTGATGCTGTTTTCAACGGCAACTTTCGGCACGCGCGCTTCGGCGGCTTCGGACTCGGCAACCGATCCTGCCGTTAGCACCGTTACTACGACAGCTAATACTGGTCAAACGGTGACATTGGGGCAACCAACTGCGGCTTCCACGCCGACAGCTGCTGGTGATTCGGGAGAATCACCAGTTGAAGCGCCGGTGGCGGACACGTCAACCGGTAGCGGTTCGACACAAACCACCGAAAGTTCCGAAACGCCGCAAGCTGAGGCGCCAACTGCCTCACAACCAACCACGGATTCGCAAATGACCAGCAATACACAGTCTGATATCGTTAATAACGATGAGTCCACGCCTAATACAGCGGCATCAACCACTCAGCCCACTGCGACAACGGAATCAGCAACGACACCAGTGGCCCGCACCGCTAGAATGGCCGCTGCTGAACCAGTCGCTACGGAGGCATCCGCAGATTCAACAACCGATGCCACCTCAACTGGGTCCATCTCAACCACGGCACCAGACGCCAGTGATTTAACCGGTGTCATCAAAGCAACCGACAAGTTTAACGTGTCGAAAACGGACGTCTTACAGTGGAGCTATCAACACGCCAGTTTAGATCAAGTTCCCGGTCAAGGCGCTTGGCAGGGGGCGGACTATGCCGCTCAAATTGCGAACGATGCCAGTGGCGTTGACCCACAAACAAACAAGTACTACTTAGATGAATGGATGCCGGATGAGGCCTTCCAGTATTTTCTGTACTCCAATAACTATCAGGACCAATACACCGACTTTAACGCCTTTCGGGCAGCGATGACGAAGGACACGTTGAGTCAATTAACAGCGATTCAAACAACGGAAGCGAAACAGCATGAGGGTAACTATCAAGACCCAACCGTGTTAACGAACTACATGACCTTAATGGGCACCGAAACGTTGGAAGGTTTGCAATACGCCACCAACTTAACCACGTTAGACTTAAATCCATCCACATCGATCAACGTTGAAGTTTGGGGCGATTCGCTTCGAAACGCCAACCTTTGGGATATTTCGGCGCTAGCACCACTGACCAAATTACAATCAGTTAGAATCTCCAAGTTTGCTGTGACCGATATTTCAGCGTTAGCGGACAAACCCGACCTGTCATCGGTCGACTTAAGCTACAACCAAATTTCAGACATTTCACCACTGGCAACCGATCCGAAACTCGACGTCAGCAAGGCGAACCTGGCCTATCAACACCTCTTGTTAGCACCCATCACGCTAAAAACCGGGACGGCTGCGTACACCACGCCTTCCTTTATCGTGAAGGACCTTCAAGATAACAACGTGCCCATCACGGCATTTAACCCAACGAGCAGCACCTACCCCGGCCTCTTTCCAAGTACGGCCGATGGTGGCAACCTTGATGACATTACGTTGGCCTGGTCGCAGATGCTAAATGACACCGCCGCTAATTACGGCAGTTTCACCACCACTTGGAAGGATGCGAACAGTAATTTTGAAGGCTGGATCATCCAGCCCTACCTGTTCCAAGATGCAGTTGGCAACGTCACGGTAAACTACCAATTGCTGCAAGCCGATGGGAAGCAGTTGTCGCTTTACCCAACTTCCGTTTTGGCTGGAACGGTCGGCAGTGATTTTGATTTGAATGACTCTACCGCCGTGTCACCCGCCCTCCAAACCATCATGGGCGACAAGGGACTGGTTTTCTCTGGCGTTATTTTAACCGGTACGGGTAAATACAGTGACTACACTGCCAACAACGGCTTAGCCCAACGGGTGTCAACCACCGGGACCTACACGGATGCGCCACAAACGCTCACCCTGCTCTTCCTCAAGCAGTGGCAAGTTCAGGTCAACTACGGCGTGATTCAACCGGATGGCACCACGGTATCTGCGATCATGGATAACAATGGGCAACCGTTGCAGCAACAAATCAACGGTGACCTCTCAACACCAATTAGCCTTTACGGCAATAACGGGATCGTCGCTAACCTGCCGGGCTACATTTACGCTGGTGTTCAAACGCGAACCAACACCACTAACTGGACGCCGTTGGCCAACAACGCCACCGAGATTCCGTTTATCGATGGCAACCAAAGCGTGCTCGTACTCTACCGGGTTGCGCAATCAGCCACGGTCACTTATCAAGATCAAACGACTGGCCAAGTGCTCAAAACAGTAATCCCAACGGATGACTCAAGCTTAATTGGCGTTGCCGGTCAAACCAGTTCGTACAGCAGTCACGATCAAATTGCGGCCTATGAACAACAGGGTTACCGCCTCGTGAGCGATGCCACGTTAACTGCCGATGGTCAATCCGCCGTGGTCTTTGGTGACACCGGTCAACCAACTAACTTCGTGGTGACGTTGGCCCACACTTACCAAGCCGGTGACGTGAACACCGTAACGGCTACCATCACCTATGTTGACCAGGCTGGGCAACCAGTCGCAGCGCCTAGCGTTCAGACCAAATCATTTGTGACAGTCACGGATAATACTGTGGTGAATGATGCTGGTACGACTTACTATTCAGATGGTGTCGCAACGCAAGCGCCAGCTTTGATGCCTGACGGTCAACCGACCGATTCGAAGTGGACTGCCGGTAACACAGCGGCATTTAGCAGCGTTACCAACCCGGTTGTTTCAAGTTATCACGTTGCGGCAGCCACTGATCCTAGCGGTAGCTTAACGCAGGTCACGCCCGCAGCCGTAACGGCTAAAAGCGCTGATAGCATGAATCAGGTCACTTATGGCTTGGATCAAAGCCAGTTAACCGTGAACTACGTGGATCTGAATGGGCAGCCAATTGCGAAGCCGACGACTCAAAACGGCGATCAAGGCACCACCTTCAGCATCGACGTACCAGTAATCACTGGTTATCGGCCGGTTCAACTCAATCCGCAACCGGTAACGGGGACCTACCACGGTGATCAGATGACGTTGACGTTACACTACGAAGCTAATCCGGTTGAAACTGTTCCGTCAACGACTCAGTTAACCGTTAACTACGTCGACCGCAATGGCCAACCAATTGCGGTACCAACGACCCAAAGTGGTGATCAAGGCACTAAATTTAGCTTTGATGTACCAACCATTGACGGCTATCGCCCAGTTCAGATCAATCCACAACCCGTTACGGGCACCTATCACGGCGATCAGATGACGCTGACGCTCCATTACGATGCTAATCCAGTCGAAACCGTCCCGACTTCGACTCAGTTAACCGTTAACTACGTGGATCGCAACGGCCAGCCAATTACACCATCAACGACTCAAAGTGGTGATCAAGGCACTAAATTCAGCATCGATGTGCCAGCTTTTGACGGTTATCGCCCAGTTCAAATCAACCCACAACCCGTTGCGGGGACCTACCACGGTGATCAAATGACGTTGACACTGCATTACGACACCATTCCGGTCGAAACGACCCCAGCGACGGCTCAGTTAACGATCAATTACGTGGACAACAACGGGCAACCAATTAGCGCACCAACCACCCAAAGTGGTGATCAAGGGACCGGCTTTTCCGTAACTGCCCCAACCATTCCGGGTTATCAACTCGCTGATCCGCAACAACAAACGGTCGCCGGCACTTATCACGGTAACGATATGACGTTAACGTTGACCTATAACGCACAACCAACAACGCCGGTCGTTACTGAACCTGATACGGCAACGCCACCGGCAGTGACGCCAACTGATAATGGTGGAACAACGGCAACAGTTGACACGCCTTCAACCGACGAAACACCGACCGTCGTACAGCCAACACAACCGGCTCAGCCAGCGGCAACGGTTGTTTCAGAACCATCGCCTAACACTACGCAACCGACGCCAAAGCCGGCTGATCAAACCGCTACGACTGATGATGCAGCTGCTACTGTGGTTGCTGACAATCAAGCGGGCAACAGTGTGGTCCAACCTACTGTAGCAGCGAACTCGATTGTCCACGGTCAGGCTGCTCAACAATCAACCACAACAACTCGTCTGCCACAAACTTCCGAGACGTCATCATCATGGCTCACGGCACTTGGTGCTGGCTTACTGACCTTGGTAAGTGGCTTGGGTGCAGGGATTGTTGCTCGGCGGAAGCGTTGGGGACGTTAGGTTTGATTTAATGTTTGACAGGTATTTTGATTAATTCATAAAAATAGCGGCCACCGTATGTGCGTGTTTACGGTGGCCGCTGTTTTGTGTGTTTGAAGTTTATTAGTGAGTTAAGGTGGTTGAAGCATGACGTAACTATATTGTGGTCCGGCTATATTGGCAAGGAGCGAATGAGCGTCTGGACTCACCGTTGAATCAAGATTTTACTTAGACTCGATACTGTTATGTAGCCTAAACGTGTGCCAAAACTCAGGTCCCGGCCATATAAGCAAACACCCCCGCGTTTCTGAATCAACATCGATAAGGAGCGAATGAGCGTCTTGACTCATCGTTGGATTAAGATTTTAGTTAGTTTCGATACTGTTATGTAGCCTAAACGTGTGCCAAAACTCAGGTCCCGGCCATATAAGTAAACACCCCCGCA